>NZ_JANJFE010000004.1:0-31135 GCF_024623505.1 Microbacterium sp. zg.B48 | reverse complement strand
GGGGGGGGGGGGGCGGGGGCCGGGGGGGGGGGGGGGGGGGGGTGGGGGGGGGGGGGGGGGGGCGGGCCCCCGCCCCCCCCCCCCCCCCCCCACCGCTCCGCCGACCGCGCCTGGCCGGCCGGGTGAGACAATGGAGCCATGGCCGAACCGGCGCAGATCCCCGAACCCGATGCCGCGGCATCCTCCGCTCGCAACCCGGGTGGGGTTCCCCACCCCGTGGCCGCCGACCGCATCGAGACGGTGCGGGTGCGGCGGACGCCCAAGTACGCGGTGTTCCTGATCGCCGGCGCCGGTCTGGGTCTGCTGGTCGCGCTGATCCTCACGTTCGCGTCCAACGGAACCGCCGACACCAGCCCGAACACCGGCTTGATCTACTCCCAGGGGCAGGTCTTCGGCTTCCTGGCGCTGATCTGCATCACCGTCGGCGTCGCCATCGGTGGGGTGACCGCGCTGATCCTCGATCGCGTTCTCGCCCGCCGTTCGCGTGAGGTCACGGTCGATCGCGCAACCATTCACGTCGAGGACTGAACCGGCCGCTAAGCCAGTTCGGCGATGATCGGGTGGATCGCCGCGTCGAAGGCGACGACGTCTCCGCGCAGCGAGTCGGTGACCGCGATCGTGAGTGATCCGATCCACCACACTCCGCGCTGGGTCAGCGGCAGCACCTGGACATTGAGCTCGAACGAGTGCGCTCTACGGCCCACCTGGCGCTCGTGCTCGGCGATCGCGCTCGCATAGGCCCGATACGAGACGCCCGGCTTCGCCGCGGCCTCCTTCCGGTAGCGCTCGTGTGCGGACTGCGAGAACGCCAGCGACTCCGCGGCGTGCGGGACGATCGCGTCCCGGAGCACCTCGGATCCCTCGGCCGGGAGCGCGACCAGGGTCTCGAAGCCGTCGACCAGCTCGAGGGGGACGGGGGAGGGATGCGCGGTCGGCTCGACCGTCATGGCCCAGAACTCGCGCCATTGGCGCTCCAGCAGAGCCTGCGCGTCCTCGGAGCGGTCGTTCACGCGTGCCGGGATGCCTCGCAGGTGCGGCAGCTCGTCCGGGGAGCGGATGCCCAGCGCCTGCCGGAGGTAGAGCGCGAGCAGGACCGGCTGGCCCGCGTCCTCGCGGATCAGCCACTCCGGAGCACTGCTGCCGCCCATGGCGTCAAGTCTAAGGCGGGCCGCCGACACCCGCCTCGTCCGCGGAGGCGCGCCCGCCGAACCCGTGAGGCGCCCTCCGGCATCGGGGATCCGCTCGGCTGTGCCGCCGCTAGGCTGGGATGGTGGCCTCACCCTCCCGCGACGCCTCTTCCGCGCACGGAAGCGCCTCAGTGAACCCCTATACCGAAGCCGGTGTCGATACTGCGGCCGGCGACTTGGCCGTCGAGCTGATGAAGTCGGCGGTGCGCCGCACCCACGGCCCCGAAGTCCTCGGTGGCGTGGGCGGGTTCGCCGGGCTTTTCGACGCGTCGGCGCTCCGCTCCTACGCGCACCCGCTGCTGGCGACCAGCACCGACGGTGTCGGCACGAAAGTGGCGATCGCGCAGGCGATCGACAAGCACGACACGATCGGACTCGATCTGGTCGGCATGGTGGTCGATGACATCGTCGTGGTCGGGGCCAAGCCGCTGTTCATGACCGACTACATCGCGTGCGGCAAGGTCTTCCCCGAGCGCATCGCCGATATCGTCGCGGGCATCGCACGCGGGTGTTCCGAGACGGGCACCGCCCTGGTCGGCGGCGAGACCGCCGAGCACCCCGGCCTGCTCGGTCCTCATGACTACGACGTCGCCGGCGCGGCGACCGGTGTCGTCGAGGCGGGTCGCATCCTGGGCGCTGATCGCGTCCGCCCCGGCGACGTGGTCCTCGCCCTGGCCTCCAGCGGACTGCACTCGAACGGCTATTCGCTCGTGCGCCACATCGTGACGCGGGCCGGCATCCAGTACGGCGATCACGCGGCCGATTTCGGCACGACCTGGGGCGAGGCGCTGCTGGAGCCCACCCGCCTGTACACGGCACCGCTCCTGCGTCTCATCGACACCCTCAGCGGCAGCACCCCCACTGAGGGCGACGCATCCGGTGTCCATGCGCTCAGCCACGTGACCGGGGGCGGTATCGCCGCCAACCTCGCCCGCGTCCTGCCGCGCGGAACCTGGGTCGACCTGGACCGCTCGACGTGGTCGCCGCCGACCGTGTTCCGCGTGCTCGCGGACCTGGGCGGCCTCGAACTGGAGGCGACCGAGGGGACGTGGAACCTGGGCATCGGCTTCGTCGCGATCGTCGCCGCCGAGCAGGCCGACGCCGCAGCATCCGCCCTGGCCCGGGACGGAATCGCAGCATGGCGCGTCGGGGTCGTCCAGGACGGCACGGTACCGGCCGACGGGCACGGCGACTTCGAGCAGGGCGCCAAGGGCGTCGACGGCGGCGCCGTGCGACTGGTCGGCGCGTACCGCGACGGCGACAACTCAGACGGAGCGAACTAGACCCTATGTGCGGCATCGTCGGAATGGTCGGGCAGGGCTCGGTCAACCAGGAGATCTACGACGCGCTGCTGCTGCTGCAGCATCGCGGGCAGGATTCGACCGGCATCGCCACGGCGGAGCCGAGCGGCATCTTCCACGTGCACAAGGAGCGCGGGATGGTCCGCGAGGCCTTCCGCACCCGGGACATGCGCACCCTTCTGGGCACGATCGGGCTGGGGCACGTGCGCTACGCCACGAAGGGCACCGCCTCCAGCGAGGAGGAGGCCCAGCCGTTCTACGTGAACGCCCCGTACGGCATCGTGCTCGTGCACAACGGCAACCTGACCAACACCAGGGAGCTGACCGACGAGCTGTTCCACAAGGACCGCCGGCACCTGAACACCTCCAGCGACACCGAGCTGCTGGTCAACGTGCTCGCCAACGAGCTGCAGGCCTCGATCTCGGGCCTGGAACTGGATCCGGAACAGGTCTTCCACGCCGTCTCCCGCGTCCACGAACGTGTCGAGGGCTCCTACGCCGCGATCGCGCTGATCGCCGGGTACGGCCTGCTCGCGTTCCGTGACCCGTTCGGCATCCGCCCGCTCATCATCGGCACCCGCAAGACGGATGCCGGCGCCTACGAGTGGATCGTGTCCTCGGAGTCGCTGGTGCTGGAGAACGGCGGCTTCGACGTGGTGCGCGACGTGCTGCCGGGCGAAGCCGTCTTCATCGACCTCGACGGGCACCTGCACAGCCGGCAGTGCGCCGCCACGCCGCGGCTGGCGCCGTGCTCGTTCGAGTACGTCTACCTGGCACGGCCGGACTCGATCATGAACGGGATCTCCGTGTACGAGGCGCGGCTGCGGATGGGCGAGCGTCTGGCCGACACGATCGCCAAGTACACGCCGTCGGGAACCATCGATGTGGTCATGCCGATCCCCGACTCCGCGCGCCCGGCGGCGATGCAGGTCGCGCGCAAGCTCGGTCTGGAGTACCGCGAGGGCTTCTACAAGAACCGCTACGTCGGCCGCACGTTCATCATGCCCGGACAGGCGGTCCGCAAGAAGAGCGTGCGTCAGAAGCTCAACGCGATGTCCAGCGAGTTCAAGGGCAAGAACGTGCTCCTGATCGACGACTCGATCGTGCGGGGCACGACGAGCAAGGAGATCATCCAGATGGCCCGTGATGCCGGGGCCAAAAGCGTCACGTTCGCCTCGGCCGCGCCGCCGGTGCGGTACCCGCACGTCTACGGCATCAACATGCCGTCGCGTCACGAGCTGGTCGCTCACGGACGCACCATTCCGGAGATCGCCGAGGAGCTCGGCGCGGACTACATGGTCTACCAGGAGGTCGAGGACCTCAAGGCGGCCATCCTGGAGGGCTCGGACCTCGACGACCTGGACATGAGCTGCTTCGACGGGCGCTACGTGACCGGCACGGTCTCGGAGGAGTACCTGGCCTGGGTCGAGGGCTCCCAGGAGAGTTGAGCCGCCCCGGATCACCGCGCGCTCCGCTGTCTCGATACGCGCCGGCGCGCTACTGGACAACCGGCATCGTTGATGCGGGTCGGCTCGACCTCGCACCTAAGCTTGAGCAGTGACACCGACTTCCGCCCGCCCGCTCTGGCAGGGTCGGACTCTCGCCCTGCTCGGGATCGTCCTGTTCGCCTTCTCGCTGCGCTCCGCCGTGGCCGCGCTCTCGCCCCTGATCGACCACATCACGGACGACTTCGCGATGCCCGCAGCGATCATCGGTCTGATCGGGACCGCGCCGCCGGTCTGCTACGCCGTGTTCGGCATCCTGACGCCGTTGTTCGAGCGCAGGCTGGGACTGGAGCGCCTCACCGTGCTGGCCATCGCGGTCGCGACCGCGGGGATGGCCCTGCGCGGCCTGGCGACCGACGCGGTGGCGCTCCTGCTGGGGACGGCCCTGATCTTCGCCGCCGTGGGTGTGGGCAACATCCTGCTGCCGCCGCTGGTGCGCAAGTACTTCCCGGACCGCATCGGCCTGATCACCACGATCTACACGACCACCATGGCGGTCGCGACGCTGATGCCGCCGCTGATCGCGGTGCCCGTGGCGGATGCGACGAGCTGGGGATTCTCGCTGGGCATGTGGGCGGTGTTCGCGGCGCTGGCGCTGATTCCCTGGGTCGCGATGCTGGTGCGCCAACGTGCCGCCGTCGTGGACGAGGACATCGAACCGCCGAATCCGCGGGTGTTCGGCCGTATGTGGCGCCTCCCGCTGGCATGGGCGCTGGCCGTCGGCTTCCTCGCCGCCGGCACCATGGCGTACACGTCGTTCGCCTGGCTGCCCCAGCTGCTCATCGACGTCGCCGGTGTCACCCCCGCCGGCGCCGGCATCCTGCTCGCGCTGTTCGCCGCCATGGGCCTGCCGGCCTCACTGCTGGTGCCGTTGCTGGTGACCCGCTACCACGCGACCGGCGTGCTGTTCGCGATCGCCGTCACCGCCGGACTGACCGCGATCGCCGGGCTCCTCCTTGCACCGCAGGCTGCCCCCTGGCTCTGGGTGGCGCTGCTCGGTCTGGAGCCGCTGCTGTTCCCGCTCACACTCGTGCTGCTCGGCCTGCGCGCGCGGACTCACGAGGGCTCTGTCGCGCTGAGCGGATTCGTGCAGAGCATCGGATACGCGATCGTGGCGGTGTTCCCGATCGGCATCGGACTGCTGCACGATGCCACCGCCTCCTGGACGGTGCCGCTGCTGGTGCTCGCCGGTGTGGTCGCCGCGGCGATCCCGGCCGGTCTGATCGTCGCGCGTCGCGTCACGATCGAGGACGAGTGGGAGCGCCGCCACGGAAACTGGTGATCGCTGCGTGCGATGGTCGCCGCATGGCGTTACAGGTGGCGGAGACCCGTAACGAGATCAGCGGGCGCGAAGACTACGCCTTCTCGCCCTCGTACTCGTCGGCATACTGGTCGGCCCACTTGTCGACGTACTGCTCGTCGTCGGGGTGACCCAGTTCCTTCTCCAGCGCCGAGTAGTTGACGGTCGGGCTGTAGGACTTGAGTTCGCGCGCGATCTTGGTGTGCTTCGCCTTCTGACGGCCACGCCCCATGCGAGACCCCCTCATTTCTGAGTAGCGGGCGGTGCGGGGGCAATCCGCCGCGTCAACCCGGGCATTCACGAAACCGGCTCGAGGCCGGTAAGAGTAGCATTCAGGATACCACGGAGCCCTGGGCGCAGACCGCTCCGGCCAGGCAGCGAGAGGGCGGGACATATGGCCGACGAAGCATCTGACAGCACCCCGGGGGCGGATGCCGGCGGCATGCCGCTGCCTGTCCCCGAAGCGGACGCTGCGGCTCTGCGCGGCGCCGTCGTGGTGGGTGTCGTGCCGGGCCTCCCGGCGCGCGTGCTCAAGGAGGCGGCGCGATACGCGAAGCTGCTGCAGGCGCCACTGGTGGTGGTGCATGTCGACGTGACCCGCTTCGTGACCTATGAGGATCCGGACGGCTACGTGCATTCGGCACCGATCGACATCAATGTGGCTGCGGGCGAGAGCGATCTCGCTGTCGTCACCGCGGAGGCGACGGCCCTGCTCGAGCGGTCGGACATCCGGTGGAGCGTCCAGCAGCTCGTCGGCGATCCCGCGCTGGCGATGAAGCAGCTGGCCGACCAGATCGAGGCGCGGCTGCTGGTGGTCGGCACGCGCAAGCGCGGCCTGGGCGAATCGATCCGCGAGTTCTTCACCGGCTCGGTCGCCGCGCGGCTGGCGCACCGCCAGCACCGGCCGATCCTCGTCGTCCCGCTCGGGGAGCCCGTGCCGGACGACGAGGAGATCTGGCCCGGCTGAGAGCCGGCCGGCGCCCTCAGCGGCGCAGGGAACGGGTGATGTCGCGGGCGACGCCGTCCAACGATGCGATGAGCTCGTCCACGACGGATGCCGCCAGCTCGCCGCCGCGGGCGACGTGCGAGCGCAGATCCGTGCGCACACGCGCGCGGAACTCGTTGATCGCGGCATCCGCGCGATGGACCTGCTCGCGACTCGCGGTGCGCGGGTCATCCGCCCGCGGTGCCTCCCGCGACGCGGTGCGCTCCTCACGGGTGGCCGCTGCGAGATCGGCGCGCAGGCTCTTCATCGCCTCCCGCACGCTCCCGCGCACCTCGTCGGCGATGAGCCGCACCGAATCCGTCAGGCCGGCTTCGATCCCCTCCAGATCACCGGCCCGGGCGGCCACTTCGGCCCGTCCGGCATCCGTGATCTCGTAGACCGTCTTGCGACCGTCGACGGTCTTGGAGACCAGCCCGTCCTCCTCGAGCTTGGCAAGTCGGGGGTAGATGGTGCCGGCACTCGGTGTGTACGTGCCGCCGGTTCGATCCGAGAGCGCCTGGATGATGTCGTAGCCGTGGCGCGGCCCCTCATCGAGCAGGCTCAGCAGGTACAGGCGCAGGTCGCCGTGCGAGAAGACAGGTGCCATCACCACTCCTTCTCCGCGCCGGCATCGCTCGCTCCACTCGGGGCATCCGCGATCGCCTGCGCGTCGCCGGCGCGGACCGGGGGATCCGCGACCGCCCGGCGCAGCACGGTGACATCGCCGGAGACCGAGTTCGCCCGCACGTCCACGAACGAGCCGCTGAGCTCGCCCACCGCACCGGTGAAGTTCGTGGTCGGGCCGGTGCCCTTGCCGGAGCGCACCACGCCGTCCACCTGCACGCGGCCGCTGACGCTGCGCACCACGAAGTTGGCCGGGCGGCCTTCGTCCAGCCGCACCGTGGCGTTGCCGCTGACGGTGTTCAGGCCGACCTGCTGGGCTTCACCGCTGGTGTCCACCAGGGTCGCGCCGGAGACCGTGTCGACGGTCGCCTTGCGGATCGTTCCCGTCGCGGCCACGTCGCCGGACACGCTGTTGGCGCTGAGCGCGCCGACGAGCCCGCGGATCTGAACGTCGCCGGAGACCGCGTTGACCGTCAGATCCCCGGTCAGTCCGTCGACGATGATGTCGCCCGACACGGTGTTCAGACGTGTGTCGTGGCGGATGCCGGAGACCAGTGCGCTGGCGCTGACCACCCCGAGGTTCAGCGCCACCTCGCGGGGGACCGCGACGCTGATCTCCGCCTTCGGCCCGCCCCCGCCGAAGTTGCGGAAGACCTCCAGGAAGTTGTCCCAACGCAGTTGCGGGTGGTCGATCTCCACGACGTCTCCGACGACCTCGATCCGCAGGTCCTTGATGGTCACGCCGTGCACTTCGATGCGCGCGCCGGGTTCGTCGTGGCCGATGACGTCGATCTGGCCACCGATGAGGCCCACCTTGAGCTTGCGCACCGATTCGAGGTCGATGACGCGTGTGTCGCCGGGGTGGATGATCCACTTCTCGAGGGTCATGTCTGCTCCTGAGTTCGATGTACGAAGGATAAGTCGCGATATATCGCGATGAGTTCAGACAACACGATATATCGCGTTCTTGTCAAGGGCCTGTCGGCGAACGTTCAGCCGAGACCCGGTTGACATTGCCGCAGCGTCAAGATCTAGCGTGGAGCCGTGAGGGAGGCGGGACCCACCGATGGAGCACGAGGAGTGGTCGATCCAGCAGATCGCCAAGGCGGCCGGCACCACCAGTCGGGCGCTTCGCCACTATGACCACGTCGGACTTCTGCAGCCCTCGCGCATCGGCGCGAACGGGTACCGCTACTACGACCGGGACGCACTCGTGCGGCTGCAGCGGATTCTGCTGCTGCGAGACCTCGGTCTCGGCCTTGACCGGATCGGCGACGTGCTGGACCGGGACACGGCGCAGGAGGACGCGCTGGCCGCGCACCTCGCGTGGCTGGAACAGGAACAGGGCAGGCTCGCGCGGCAGGTCGCGTCGGTGCAGCTGACCATCGCGGCGATGAAGGGAGGTGAACGGATCATGGCAGAGGACATGTTCGACGGTTTCGACCACACGCAGTACCAGGACGAAGTCGAGCGGCGCTGGGGGCGCAGGGCATATGTGGACGGCGACCGCTGGTGGCGCGGGATGGACGATGACCAGAGGGCGGCGTGGAAGCAGCGTGTCGCCGACCTTGGTCGCGACTGGATCGCGGCCGCAGAGGCCGGCGTCTCGCCCGACAGTCCCGAGGCTGCAGCGCTGGCCAAGCGCCACGTCGACTGGCTGACGAGCATCCCGGGCACACCGGCGGCCGGCGGCGACGTCAAGGCGTACGTCATCGGGCTCGGCCAGATGTATGTGGCCGATGAGCGCTTCGGCGCGAACTACCGCACCAGCCGGGGCGGTACGGCAGGCGCCGAGTTCGTGCGCGACGCTCTGCGCAGCTACGCGGAGGCGAACCTGTAAGACCGGCGGGGATGCCGCGGCCACGGCCGCGCCGCGGCATCCTCGCTCGAACCAATCCTCTTCAGCCCGTTCGGCGCAGACCGCCGGCGGTCCAGTCGCCGCCGAGGTCCAGGACACCCTCCCGTGCCGCCTCGAGAGCGGCCGAGACGGCGCCGATGCAGACGACATCCGCGCCCAGCCGGGATGCGGACAGTTCGGGAGCGGGAAGATCCAGTTCCAGGTTCAGCGACGCGCGGGCCGCGGCCACCACCTGCGCGGCGGAGTCCGCGGGCAACCCGGAGAGGATCACCCGGCGCGGGTCGAACAGGCTGCCGAAGACGCCCGCGATGATGCTGACCATCTGCCCGATGCGGGCCACGGTAACCTCCGCATCCGCGTCCCCGGCTCGCGCCAGCTCGAGGATCCGCTCGCCGCGCAGGTCGACCGCCGGGATCTGAGCGATCGCGCCGGCGGCGGGGAACTCCCCGGCGGCGAGCGATTCCCGGGCCGAGCGGACCAGGCGCGGATCCAGCCCCCACGCACCGCCGACGCCGACGACATGGTCGAACGCCATCATCTCGGCGATCCCGCCGTGCGCGCCGCGCAGGAGGCGACCGTCGACCACTGCGCCGGCCCCGAGGAACTCGCCGGTGAGCAGCGTCACGTAGTCGGACTCGCCGACGGCCGCGCCGATCGATCCCTCGGCGATGGCGGCCAGGGATGCGTCGTTCTCGACGCGCACCAGCGGCGCCCATCGGCCGAACAGTTCCATCAGGTCCGGATTCATGCGCTGCCAGAAGCCGGTGCGGTGCGGCGGGGACTCGCCGCGCGCGTTCACCGGCGCCGGGACCCCCGCGCACACCGCGAGCACGTCCGCGCGCGCACGGCCGGACGCCCGGAGCGCAGCGTCCACCGCCGCGGTGGCGGCGGCACGGCGCTCCGCGGGGGAGTCGTGCTCCAGGTCGGTCTCGTACTGGTCCTTCGCCAGCAGACGTCCGCGCAAGTCGGCGACCGCGGTCAGGATGTGATCCGGGCCGACGTCCACGCCGACCACGCTGGCGACGTCATGCCGCAGTTCGAAGCGACGTGCGGGCCGCCCCTTCTGGTAGTCCCCGCCGGCGCGGGCGTTCGGCAGTTCGCGGAGCAGACCGATTCCGACCAGCTCCTCGATCACGTCGATGGTCGTGGAGCGGGTCAGCCCCACCGTCGCCATCGCGTCGCTCGCGGTGAAGACGTCGGTATCCCAGGCATGCGAGAGCATCGCGCCCAGGTTCGCGCGGCGCAGCGAAGCGGTCGGGGACAGCGGGTTGGACAAGGGGTTGACCTTTCACCAGTCACCTCGCATTATGGTCGCAACGATTTGATTTTCCGAGTAAATCTATTCCTCGGTGAAATCTCCGCATCAGTGTTGATGGGTCGGAAGGACGGCGACGTGGCTGAATCATCCCGGCGATGGAGACGAGCGTCCGCCGCCGTGCTCGCCCTCGGACTTGTCGGCGCGGCGCTGTCCGCATGCAGCGGTGACAGCGGGCCGGCGGAGGTGCGGTTCCACCTGAGCAAACCGGAGGCGATCCCCTACTTCCGGGAACTCATCGGTGAATACAACGCGTCCCAGGACGACGTGCGAGTGGTCTTCGACAACTCGTCCAATCTTCAGGCCGGGTTCCTGCGGGGCGACCCGCCTGACCTCGGGCTGCTCAACTACAACATGGAGATGGCCCGCTTCATGGAGCGGGGGGCGCTGAGCGATCTGAGTGACATGCCGGAGGCCGAGCGCATCCTTCCCGAGGTTCAGGACCTGGTCGACCAGTACGCGACCTACCCCGGCAGGACGAGCGTGCTGCCGTACTCGGTGATGGCGGCATCCGTCATCTACAACAAGCAGATCTTCGCCGAGCAGGGACTGGAGGTCCCGCAGACCTGGGACCAGCTCATCGAGGTGTGCGAGGCGCTCACGGCCGCCGGCATCACGCCGTTCTACGCGACGTTCAAGGACCCGTGGACGGTCGGGCAGGGCTGGTTCGACTACACGGTGGGCGGTGCGATCGATGTCGCGGACTTCTACGCGCAGATGAACGAGCTGGGCACCGAGGTCGGCCCGGACTCGCCGGTGTCCTTCCAGAAGACGCTGTCCGAGCCGGTGGAGCGCATGACCGAGCTCACCGGCCAGTACATCAACGAGGATGCCGCCAGCCGCGGCTACGGGGACGGCAACCTCGCCTTCGCGCAGGGCGAGGCGGCGATGTACCTGCAGGGGCCGTGGGCGTTCGGTGAGATCGCCAAGACGGACCCCGATATGGACCTGGGCACCTTCCCGCTCCCGATGACCGACGATCCCCAGGACAACCAGGTGCGGGTCAACATCGACCTCGCGGCGTGGATCCCCGAGGCATCCGAGCACAAGGAGGCAGCGCGCGACTTCCTGAGCTTCCTGTTCCAGAAGGAGGTCATGGACGAGTACAACGCCGCCTTCCTCGGGTACGGGACCACCACGGACGCCGCGCCGGTCACGGATCCGCGCATCGTCGAGATGAAGGAGTACTACGACGACGCGCGGTTCTACCAGGGCGCGTCCAAGGCGATCCCGCTGACCATCCCCACCGACAACTACATCCAGGGCATCGTGACCGGGTCGGATGTGGACAGGACGCTCGCGGTCATGGACGCGGACTGGGCCCGACTGGCCCTTCGCCAGTAGCGCACGACCACACAGAAGGGCAGCGACACGACCATGGCAACCACGACAGCGCCGCCGATTGCAGCGGGCGCACCGGCACGGACGAGCGCGGGGGAGCCGCCGCCGCGCCACAGGCAGCGGGTCGACGGGATGTACTACGTCTTCCTGCTGCCCACCCTGATCCTGTTCACCCTGGCGATCACGCTGCCCGCGATCATCGGGATCTTCTTCAGCTTCACCAACTCGATCGGGTTCGGCGACTGGCAGTTCGTCGGATTCATCAACTACATCGCGGTGTTCTCCGACCCGGCGATCCTGCAGAGCTACCTGTTCACGTTCGGATTCGCCGCCGTCACCGTGGTGCTCGTGAACGCGGTGGCGTTCCTGCTCGCGGTCGGCCTGACCTCGCGGATCCGCATGAAGACCGCCCTGCGGACGATCTTCGTGATCCCCATGGTCATCTCCGGCATCGTGATCGCCTTCGTGTTCAACTTCCTCTTCTCCAACTCCGTCCCCGCGCTGGGACAGACGCTGGGGATCGGCTGGCTGAGTGAGAGCATCCTGGCCAATCCGGACCTGGCGTGGGTGGCGATCGTGATCGTCACGGCCTGGCAGGCGATCCCCGGGACGCTGCTGATCTACATCGCCGGGCTGCTGTCGATCCCCGGCGAAGTGTACGAAGCGGCGGACATCGACGGGGCGGGCAGACTCGCCCAACTCACCCGCATCACCCTGCCCCTGGTCGCCGGGTACGTCGTGATCAATGTGATCCTCGGCTTCAAGAACTTCCTGAACGCCTACGACATCATCGTCGGGCTCACCAACGGCGGACCGGGCACCGCCACCCGCAGCATCGCGATGACCATCGTCACCGGCTTCACCAGCGGCGACTACGCCTATCAGATGGCCAATGCGACCATCTTCTTCGTCATCACGGTCGCCATCGCCCTGCTCCAACTCCGCCTCACCCGAGGAAGGGACGTGCTGTGATGTCCGTGCAACCAGCCCTCGCGGTCGAAAACGTCGAAGCAGCCGAGGCCCTCGAGGGCGGCAAGCCGCGCAAGCCTTCCGGCGGGCGGTTCGCCAGGGAGCGGACGAACTGGTCCGGCACCATCGTGCTGCTGCTGTGCACGCTCACCGTACTGATCCCGCTGTATGTGACCGTGTCGATGGCTTTCAAGACCCAGTCGCAGGCCGTGGACGGCAACGCCTTCTCACTGCCGAGCCCGTTCAGCATCGACGGGTTCGTCACGGCTTGGAATCTGACCAATTTCCCCCTGGCGTTCACGATCTCGGTGCTGATCACTGCGGCGACCGTGGCCGGCACCATCCTGCTGGCCGCATGGGCCTCCTTCGCGATCGCCCGCAACTGGGATCACCGGCTCTTCCGCTGGTCGTTCTACTACCTGCTGGCGGCGATGTTCATTCCGTTCCCGGTGGTGGCGCTTCCGCAGATCCAGCTGACCGGTCTGACCGGTCTGGACAACCCGGCCGGTGTCGCGATCCTGCACATCATGTTCCAGCTCAGTTTCAGCATCCTGCTGTTCACCGCATTCCTGCGCTCGATCCCGCACGAGCTGGAGGAGAGCGCGCGGATCGACGGGGCGAGCACCTGGCAGACGTTCTGGCACCTGATCTTCCCGCTGCTGGCCCCGATGAGCGCGACGGTCGGCATCTTCGCGTTCCTGGCCTCCTGGAACGATTTCATGATGCCCTCCCTGATCATCTCGGATCCCAGCCAGCAGACCCTGCCCGTGGTGCAGAGCATCTTCCAGACGCAGTTCAGCAACAACTACAACGTGTCCTTCGCGTCGTATCTGATGGCGATGGCGCCGGCGATCGTCGTGTATCTGTTCACCCAGCGCTGGGTGATGGAGGGCGTGACCCAGGGCGCGGTGAAGGGCTGACCAGCCGTCCGCGGCGTCCCAGCGCGGCCGGCATCTGCCGGTCGCCCGATCTTCTGCCCGGAAGGAACCGGTCCGATGGCCACCACGCTTCGCACCCTGCCCGCCCGCACCATCGCCCGCGAGGACGCGTCCTGGTGGCGTCAGGCTGTCGTCTACCAGGTCTATCCGCGCAGCTTCGCCGACGCGGACGGCGACGGGATCGGCGACCTCGCCGGAGTGACCTCGCGAGTGCCGTACCTGTCCGAGCTGAGGATCGACGCGGTGTGGCTGAGCCCGTTCTATCCGTCCGCGCTCGCCGACGGCGGCTATGACGTGGCCGACTACCGGGACGTCGATCCGCGACTGGGCACCCTGGACGACTTCGACGCCCTGCTGGCGGGACTGCATTCGGCCGGCATCCGCGTGGTCATCGACATCGTCCCCAACCACACCTCCGACCTGCACGAGTGGTTCCGGGAGGCTTCGGCGGCGGGGCGCGGCTCCGCCGCCCGGGAACGGTACATCTTCCGCGAGGGACGCGGACCGGACGGTGCGGCTCCGCCGACGGACTGGGTGTCGGCATTCGGCGGATCGGCGTGGGAGCGCGTGGCCGACGGGCAGTGGTACCTGCACAGCTTCGCCGTCGAGCAGCCCGACCTGAACTGGGCGGATGCGGACGTGCGTGCCGATTTCGTGCGTACCCTCCGGTTCTGGGCAGACCGCGGGGTGGACGGATTCCGCATCGATGTCGCCCACATGCTGACCAAGGACCTCACCGAACCGCTTCCGTCGCAGGCGGAGCTGGACGCGCTGCCACGCGACGGCCGGCATCCCATGATCGACCGGGACGACGTGCACGAGGTCTACGCGGAATGGCGTGCCGTGTTCGACGCGTACGACCCGCCCCGCACCGCCGTGGCCGAGGCGTGGGTGGACCCGGTGCGGATCCCGCTGTACGCGCGGCCGGACAGTCTGGGCCAGGCGTTCAACTTCGACCTGCTCGAGGCGGACTTCGACGCCGCGCAGTTCCGTCGCATCGTCACGGAGAACCTGGAGCTGGCCGCGGCGTCCGGGTCCTCATCGACGTGGGTGCTGTCCAACCACGACGTCGTCCGGCACGCCACGCGGTACGGACTGCCCCATGCGCAGCGCACGGACGACGGGCGACCGGTGCGCAAGCACGGAAACGAGTGGCTGCGGTCCGGCGGTGTCGAGCCCCGGCTGGATCGGACCGCAGGGCTGCGGCGCGCACGGGCCGCGACCCTGTTCGTGCTGGCACTGCCCGGCTCCGCGTACCTGTACCAGGGGGAGGAACTCGGCCTGCACGAGGTGGCCGAGATCCCGGCCGTCTGCCGGCAGGATCCGACGTTCTTCCGCAGCGGCGGCGCCGACATGGGGCGGGACGGATGCCGGGTCCCGTTGCCGTGGACGCGTGCCGGGGAGTCCTTCGGCTTCGGCGGAGATCACTCCCACCTGCCGCAGCCGAAGTGGTTCGCCGACGCAGCGGTGCAAGCGCAGGAGGGGGATGTGCGCTCGACCCTGAACATGTACCGCCGGGCCCTGGCGCTGCGCCACGAACTGCAGACGCAGGAGAGCCTGGCGTGGGTGGAGACCGGCCGCGCGGATGTGCTGCATTTCGTGCGGCCGAACGGCTGGTCGGTGCTGACCAACTTCGGTCACGAGGACTTCGACCTGGCGGACTCCGATCTGGTGCACACATCCGGAGTGGTGCTCGCCAGCGCCGACGTGCCCTTCGGCATCGTTCCCGCGGAGAGCACGGTGTGGCTCAGGCCGGAGTGACGGGACGCGAAAGCGGATGCCGCGTCCGCACGAGCGCGGTACGCGGCATCCGCCGATGCATCACACGGCGAATGCCGTATTCCGACGATCTCGTCCGAATACGGCATTCGCTTCCTGGGGAGGCGAGGTCGGCGCCGGCCGACCTGCCACTCACGTGCGGCGGTTGCCGCTGATGACTCGGAAGAGGAACACGATCAGCGCGATGACTCCCACGATGATGGCGACCCAGAGAAGCCAGCTCAGTGCTGAGTTCAGGCCACCGAAGATCGCGAGGATGATCGCGATGACGATGATGATGATGAGGGCGAGGTTCATGGAGGCTTCTCCTTCTGTCGCCGGATGCGAGGTGTGGCGCGACCCGGATGCCGCAAAGGGCACGCGAAAGATACTGCCATCCCGGCCCCGCTCAGGGGAGGGGCTTGACGCGCGCTCGGGCACGGTGCTACACAGCGGACTCCCAGGAAAGGGCGTTCGCCGCGCCGGTCTCGGGTATCTGCGGTGTCATCAGCTTGTCAAGCCCTTCGGATCCGTGCGACGCGGGCCGTACCGTCGAGACGACCGAGGAGGAGATCATGCCGGAAGGACGCGGGCCGAGCAGCCGCAAGAATCCGCACCTCTACGAGGAGAAGCGCAAGGCCGAGCTCATCGCGATGCTCCGCGATCACTGACCGGGCGGGCACTGACCGCTGTTCCCATCGACGACGCAAGACAACAAGACAAGAGGCGACGTGGCACGACTGGTCCGGGTCCGCCCGGGAGAAGACCCCGGCTATCGACGGATCAGGTCCGGGAGCGGCTTCCGCTACGCGGATATGAGCGGATCGGCGGCTCTGCCCGCGGACCGGCAGCGGATCCACGATCTGGTCATCCCGCCGGCGTGGCAGGACGTGTGGATCTCGGTGGACCCGAACGCCCACATCCAGGCCGTCGGCGTCGATGACGCGGGCCGACGCCAGTACTTGTATCACCCGCGGTGGCGGGAGCGCCGGGACCGTCGCAAGTTCTCCCGCGCCCTCGAGCTCGCTGCGGCGCTGCCGCGCGCGCGGGGGCGGGTCACCAGCGCGCTGCGCCGCGACGACATCGATCGGGAACGGGTGCTCGCCGCGTCGTTCCGCCTGCTCGACCAGGCAGCGCCGCGGATCGGCTCGGCGCGGTACCTCGAGCAGCACGGAAGCCGCGGCCTGACGACTCTGCAACGGCGGGATGCTGCCGTCGCGGAGTCCCGCACCACCCTCTCGTTTCCGGGCAAGAGCGGCAAACGCGCCAACATCGAGATCGACGACGCGGAACTGGCCGCGGTGATGCGGGAACTGAGCGTCGGCCGCCCACGCTCACCGCTGCTGGCCTACCGTCGCGGCACCCGTCGCGTGCCGCTCACCCCCGCGGACGTCAACTCGCATGTGCGCTCGCTGACCGGGGGTGCCTTCACCGCCAAGGACTTCCGCACCCTGCGCGGCACGATCCTGGCCGCCGAAGCGCTCGCGCGCATCGGCACGGTGGACACGGCGAAGGATCGCAAGCGCGCCGAAGCCCTTGCCGTGCGGGCGACGTCCGAGGCTCTGGGGAACACGCCGGCCGTGGCGCGGAGCAGCTACATCGACCCCGCCGTCTTCAAGGCCTACGAACGCGGCCGGATCCTGGACCTGGATGTGTCGCCGGAATCGGCGATACAGCGCCTGCTGATCGGCTGAGGCCGGCCACGGGCATAGGCGGGCCGGTGCCGGACCGCCCACCCGTCCCCGTGCGCGCATGCTCGGCGCCGTCGTCGCGGGAGGTCCTCGGGGTGGGGCTGAACGCGGGTGGAAACCTTCTCGTCGCCGTCCCCGCCGCCGCGGTCGGTCTGGCGCTCGCGACACTGCTGTGACGTCGTGGGGCGGTGATCGGGCACCCGCGAGGCCCGGATTCGCGGCGTCCTCGAAGAATTGACCGTGGGATACTGAGGACTCGATACATGTGCGTATCGGTCGCACGGGCAGAGCCCGGCATCCCCGACCCGGCACTTCCCCGGGCATCCGAACTGCATCCCCAGCGAAGGCCACCGTGTCGAATCTCGCCGTACTGAGCCTCAAGAACCGTGCGCTCATCGCCCTCATCACGATCGTCGCCGCGGTCTTCGGAGGTCTCGCCCTGACGAGCCTCAAGCAGGAGCTGATCCCGTCGATCGAGTTCCCGGCGCTCGTGGTGGTCTCCACGTACCCGGGCGCCTCCCCCGAGGTCGTCAGCAACGACGTGTCGATCCCGATCGAGGCGGCGATCCAGGGGGTTCCCGGGCTGGAGTCGACTGCGGCGACCAGCACGACGAACGCATCCATCATCCAGGCGTCCTTCACCTACGGCACCAACCTGGCAACGGCCGAGCAGAAGATCACCCAGGCGATCAACCGCATCAAGGCGCAGCTTCCCGAAGGGATCGAGCCGAACGTCATCTCGGCGAGCATCGACGACTTCCCGGTGATCCAGCTCGCGGTGACCGGATACGAGGACGAGCAGACCATCCAGGCGCAGCTGGAGTCCACGATCGTCCCCGAACTGGAGGACATCGCCGGGGTGAACGCGGCGCAGATCGTGGGCGGCGTCGGGCAGCGCATCACGATCACCCCGGATCCGGCTGCGCTGGCCGAGGCCGGCTACGCGCAGCAGGCGATCCGGGACGCCCTCGATCAGAACGGCGTCCTGTTCCCCGGCGGACAGATCACCGAGGACGGCCAGACCCTCACCGTACAGACCGGGTCGAAGATCACGTCGGTCGAGGAGATCGCCGCGCTCCCGCTCGTTCCGTCGGATGCCGCGCAGTTCGAGTCCGGACCCCGGACCATCGCGGACGTGGCCACGGTCGAGCAGAACCAGGACCCGGTTACCACCGTCTCGCGCGTGAACGGCGAACCCGCGCTCACGATCGCCGTGACGAAGCTGCCCTCGGCCAACACGGTCGATGTATCCCGGGGGGTGCTGGCCGCGCTGCCCGGCCTGGAGAAGAGCCTCGACGGCGCGGAGTTCACCGTCGTCTTCGATCAGGCCCCCTACATCCAGCAGTCGATCGAGGCGCTCGCGCAGGAGGGCCTGCTCGGCCTGTTCTTCGCGGTGATCGTCATCCTGGTCTTCCTGCTGTCGGTTCGCGCGACGCTGGTGACAGCGATCTCGATCCCCACGAGCGTGCTGATCACGTTCATCGGGATCCAGGCCTTCGGCTATTCACTGAACATCCTCACCCTCGGTGCGCTGACCATCGCGATCGGCCGCGTGGTCGACGATTCGATCGTCGTGATCGAGAACATCAAACGCCATTACGTCGGCGACGCCGACAAGATGACATCGATCCTGCGGGCCGTGCGCGAAGTGGCCGCCGCGATCACAGCCTCGACGATCACCACGGTGGCCGTCTTCCTCCCGATCGCCTTCGTCGGGGACGTGACCGGCGAGCTGTTCCGGCCGTTCGCGCTCACCGTCACCATCGCGATGACCGCCTCCCTGTTCGTCGCTCTGACGATCGTGCCCGTACTGGCGTACTGGTTCCTGCGCCCGGGCAAGCCGATCTTCGGACCCGACGGACGGCAGATCGACGCCGAGGATCCCGAAGCGCCGCCGAGCCGCCTGCAGAATTCCTATCTTCCGATCCTGCGCTGGACCCTGAAGCATTCCTGGGCGACCCTGCTGCTGGCCGTGCTCGTCCTGGCCGGGACGGTGGCGGCCGTGCCCTTCCTGAAGACGAACTTCCTCGGCGATTCCGGTCAGAACACGTTCACGATGACCCAGGACATCGGTCAGGCGCCGAGCCTCGAGGCCGAGGATGCGGCCTCGACCCAGGTCGAATCGCTGCTGCTCGGCATCGACGGCATCGAAACCGTCCAGGTGTCCATCGGCTCGAGCGGGTCCGCGCTGCGCGACGCCTTCGCCGGCGGCGGCAGCGGCATCACCTACTCGATCACGACCGACCCGGACGCCGACCAGGTCGCGCTGCGCGAAGAGGTCCAGTCCGCGGTCGCCGATCTCGAGGACGCGGGCACGATCACCATCGCCGGAGGCGGCGGCGGATTCGGGTCCACCGACATCGAGATCGACGTCACCGCGCCGGACTCGGCCACCCTGCAGGAGGCGACGGATGCCGTCGTCGATGCCGTGACCGGGGCGGAGGGCATCGGCCAGGTCTCCAGCAACCTGTCCGCTTCCCTGCCGTACATCGCCGTCGTGGTGGACAGCGAGAAAGCCGCGTCGCTGGGCCTGTCCGAGGTCGCGGTCGGAGCGCTCGTGTCCAACACGATGCAGCCCCAGCAGATCGGGGCGGTCGAGATCGAGGACACGACGCTGACCGTGTATCTGGCCGCGTCGCAGACCCCCACGACGATCGAGGAGCTGCGGCAGCTGACGGTTCCCAGCGCCCAGGGCCCCATCGCGCTCGCGGAGATCGCCACGGTCGAGGAGAGCGAGGGACCCACCTCGATCACGACCGAAGGCGGTCAGCGGACAGCGACCGTCACCGTCACCCCGGCCACGGACGATCTGACGACGGCATCCGCGTCGGTGAACACGGCGCTCGCCGAAGCCGACCTGCCCGCTTCGGCGTCTGCCGCACTGGGCGGTGTCATCTCGCAGCAGCAGGATGCGTTCACCCAGCTCGGGCTGGCGCTGCTCGCGGCGATCCTGATCGTCTACATCGTCATGGTCGCGACGTTCAAGTCTCTCCGTCAGCCGCTGCTGCTGCTGATCTCGGTGCCGTTCGCGGCGACCGGGGCCATCCTGCTGCAGATCGCCACGGGTGTTCCCCTGGGCGTCGCGTCTCTGATCGGCGTCCTGATGCTCATCGGCATCGTGGTCACCAACGCCATCGTCCTCGTCGACCTGGTCAACCAGTACCGCACCAAGGGTCTGTCGGCGCACGATGCCACCGTCGCCGGAGGATCGCGACGACTGCGGCCCATCCTGATGACGGCGCTGGCCACGATCTTCGCGCTGACGCCGATGGCGCTCGGGATCACCGGTCACGGCGGCTTCATCTCGCAGCCGCTTGCCATCGTGGTGATCGGCGGCCTGGTCTCGTCCACCCTGCTCACGCTTCTGGTGCTGCCGACGCTCTACAACCTGGTCGAGGGCGCGAAGGAACGGCGCACCCGCCGGAACGACGCGTCCACGGACCCCGACGCACCGGTGCCGACGCCGGTCGGACCGGGAGTGGCCACGGCCACCGAGCGCGGACTGACCCGACGTGAGATCCGGGAACGGGATGCCGCCGCCTCAGCTCCCGCTGCAGTGTCCGCTCCCGCCCTTGCCGACGTCGAGGTGCCGCCCATCGAGGAGGGACCGGACATCGAGATGCCGCAGGGCGACGAAACCGCCCTCGAGGCGCAGCTCACGTCCGCTGCGGCGGAGATCACGTCCCCTCCGGCGGAGGCGGACCCGGTGCCGGTGGACGCCGAGCCGGTGCCGGTGCCGGTGGACGCGGACCCGGTGCCGGGTGACACGAACGTGGCTGATGCTGACGAGCGTGACACGGACGTGGCTGATGCTGACGAGGGTGACACGAACGCGGCTGATGGCGACGAGCGTGACATGAACGCGGCTGATGGCGACGAGACCGTCACCGAGGAGGACCCGGAGTCGCGCTGACGCACGTCACCTGGCGCGGATCACCGCCGATCGACCGGGGGTCGCCAGCTGCGTGCTCGGTGATGCTCCGGATCCGGCTGACGCGATGTGAAGGCGCGGCTCATGCTGCGCCGGGCCCGTGCCGTCGCACGTGGTCGGGCTACGGTGCGCGGCCGCGCGGCTGCCGACGAGGGGCCGCTCGCGGCGGCGCGGATCCGACGCGCGCGGGCGCGAGCGGGCAGCGGCACGGTGTGCGTGCTCGCCGTCCGCTGGACCGCCGGCGCAGGAGGCGCCGCGTCGGCACCTCGGCCGAGGTTGCGTGCGAAGAACAGCAACCAGAAGAAGATCAGGCTGAATCCGACGAGTTCGAAGGCGGCGAGGTTGATGAAACCCGCTATGTACACGCTGACGGCCACGACGAGGCCCACGCCGACCTGCCGGGTGGCGCGGGTGACCCCGCGGTGCATGCCGCGCAACAGCCACCGGCTGGACAGCAGAATCGCCGTGAAGGAGAACACCGCCCCCGTCGAGGCCCGGTCATGCAGGAACTCGTTGGTGTTCTGCGGGATGACGCCGACGAACGACAGATGGATGCCGATCAGCACGACCAGGATCGGGACAGCGGTCGCGGACCTTCGGCTCACCAGCACGGACGTTCCGGCGTGGCGCTTCATCTCGATTCTCAGTCGCCACCCGAACAGCACCACTCCGCCACCCGCCGCGATCAGCGTGGCGTTGAACAGATGCCCCGAGAACACCGAGAAGGTGCCGAGGCGACTGAAATGCAGCTGCCACCACATCGGGTCCGGCGTGGTCAGGATGGACAGCAGGGTGCCGCCGATGAGCATCGCAGCCGTCATGAAGCCGACCTGGGTGGCCGTTACCGGTTCGCTCGGCGCGCGCAGACGCACGCTCAAGGGATCGAGCGCGATTTCGGCGAGCAGGGCCACGGTACGGGTCAGGCCTTTCATGAGGCGGTGCGGTAGCGCTCCCGCCCTGCAGTTGCTCCAGGCCCCAGCCGCCTACCCCCGGGCTGACAGCGCTGGTGGACTGGCTTGCACCCCTCGCAGCACCCGGTCTTGGGTTGAATGTAGCGCGTTCGGATCAATCGCGGTGAATTCACTTGGATCTTAGCTGCTCTCGCCGCGTTGGCCCGATACGGCCAGGAGCATGACGCCCATGATCACGAAAGCGTGGAGATGATGCGCGGGGCACCGGACCGGATCAGGACGCTCTCCGCAACCAACCGCTGCAGGTCGTTCGCGATGTAGACCGCGAACGTCGTCACCAGCAGACCGGCGGCGATCAGTGTGCCGTTGAAGACGAAACTGGACAGGTCGTCGAAGGTGCCGAGCTGGCTGAAATGGACCTTCCACCATTGCGGTTCCGGAGAGGTCACCATGCGGCAGATCGGGCACGACCAGCGCGACGACCAGCCCTCACGACGCCGCTGGTCATGGCGTCAGTGTAGAGCCGGCAGGGTGCGTGCGCCGGTATCTCTCAGACTCGCTCCAGCGGTGTCCGCTAGGATGAAGGGTCGGCTCTGGACACCGCACTGCTGTGCGGATGGGTTTGTGAGTCCAAGGGGCCGATGGTGGGAGCGAATCCGCTCCGGCGACCATCACGTTGAATGGCCCCCGGCCGACGATAGTCCGGGTAACTCCGTGCCGCATGTGCGGCCTCGCGGCAGTGCTTCCCGTGTGCAGTCTCGAACTGCGCGGATGCCGATCTGCCCACGAGCTGTGGAGTGCTGTTCTCACACCTGAGACAACCCAGAAGGACATTCCCATGCCCAAGAGCAAAAAGCCGGCCGGCGGACGACCGGCCAAGAACTTCGAGCCGCGCTACGGCGAGAAGAAGACCCCGTTCCACGAACGTGCCCGCGGCGGCTCGGCCCAGAAGCCGGGCAGCAAGAGCGTGACGCACCGCGGATACCGCGCTGCCGAAGAGGGTGCCCCGTCAAACGCACCGCGGACCGCCGGTCCCAGGACCGGCGCCGCCAAGTCCGGCGCTCCGAAGACGCGGTGGACGGCGACGCAGCGCGCCGGCCGCGACGAGGCCCGCGGTGCCCGCGTGCCGTCGCACGGCGACCGTCCTGTGCGCTCGTTCGACGACCGTCCGGCGCGTTCGGGCGATGACCGTCCGGCCCGTCGCGATTACAACAGCGATCGTCCGACTCGTCGCGATTACAGCAATGATCGTCCGGCGCGTTCGGGTGATGACCGTCCGGCTCGTCGCGATATCAACAGCGATCGTCCGGCGCGTCCGTACGGCAATGATCGTCCGGCGCGTTCGGGCGATGAGCGACCGGCTCGTCGCGATTACAGCAGCGATCGTCCCGCGCGTCCGTACAGCAATGATCGTCCGGCGCGTTCGAACGATGACCGTCCGGCTCGTCGCGATTACAGCAGCGATCGTCCGGCACGTTCGAACGATGACCGTCCGGCCCGTCGCGATTACAGCAGCGATCGTCCGGCGCGTTCGAACGATGACCGTCCGGCCCGTCGCGATTACAGCAGCGATCGTCCGGCGCGTTCGAACGATGACCGTCCGGCTCGTCGCGATTTCAACAGCGATCGTCCGGCGCGTTCGAACGATGACCGTCCGGCTCGTCGCGATTACAGCAGCGATCGTCCGGCGCGTCCGTACAGCAATGATCGTCCGGCGCGTCCGTACAGCAACGATCGTCCGGCGCGTTCCTTCGGCACCGAGCGCCCCGCGCGTGCGAACGAGGACCGTCCCAAGCGCGAGTACAACGCCGATCGCCCCCGCCGTGACGACCGCGATCGCCGCCCCGCGGCATCCGGCAATCGTGGCGACTGGAGTGCGCCCCCGCGCACTGCCGCGCACCAGCAGCACGTCGACGTCGTGCACGAGCGCCTGCAGGCCGAGGCCGTCCAGGCGACCGTCGTCGATGGTGTGACCTTCGGTTCGCTCGGACTGGGTGAGAACATCGTCCGCACCCTCGCCGATCTCGGTGCCGCCACGCCGTTCGCCATCCAGGCTGCGACGATCCCCGAGATCCTCGCGGGCCGCGACGTCCTCGCTCGCGGTCGCACCGGCTCGGGCAAGACCATCGCGTTCGGCGCACCGCTCGTCGAGAACGTGCTCAAGAGCGGCGCCGGCAAGAAGCGCGAGTTCGGTCGCAAGCCGAAGGCGATCATCCTCGCCCCGACGCGCGAGCTCGCGCTGCAGCTGGACCGCACGATCCAGCCGATCGCCCGCAGTGTCGGGCTGTTCACCACGCAGATCTACGGTGGCGTGCCCCAGGCCCGCCAGGTCGGTGCACTGAAGAAGGGCGTCGACATCATCATCGGCACGCCCGGCCGCATCGAGGACCTCATCACCCAGCGCAAGCTGGATCTCAGTGACGTGATGGTCGCCGTGATCGATGAGGCCGACCACATGTGCGAGCTCGGGTTCCTCGAGCCGGTGCAGCGCATCCTGCGCGAAACCGCCGACGGCTCCCAGAAGCTGCTGTTCTCCGCGACACTCGACCGCGAGGTCTCCTCGCTGGTGGACGAGTTCCTCGTCGAGCCGTCCGTCCACGAGGTGGCCGGCGAAGACCAGGCATCCAGCACGATCGAGCACCGCGTGCTCGTCATCGAGCACCGCGACAAGGCCGAGATCCTCGACCAGCTCGTCGATCGGGAGGGCAAGACCCTCGTGTTCGCACGCACCCGTGCGTATGCGGAGATGCTGGCCGAGCAGTTCGCCGACATCGGCATCCCCGCCGTCTCACTGCACGGCGACCTCAACCAGGCCCGCCGCACGCGCAACCTGGAGCGCCTCACTTCGGGACGGGTCAATGTCCTGGTCGCCACGGACGTCGCCGCCCGCGGCATCCACGTGGACGACATCGACCTGGTCATCCAGGCCGATGCGCCCGACGAGTACAAGACCTACCTGCACCGCTCCGGCCGCACCGGCCGCGCGGGCAAGACCGGCCGCGTCGTGACCCTCATCACGCGGCAGCGTCAGCGCAAGATGGCCGAGATGCTCGAGCGCGCCGAGATCGCCGCGCCGTTCGAGAACGTCCGCCCCGGCGATGACACCATCGAGGAGCTCACCGCTCGCGTGCCGACCGCTGCCGAGCTCACCGCGTAGCCGCTCCACGTCGAAACGCCGGGTCGCCTCTTCGGAGGGGGTCCGGCGTTTCGCGCGCCGGACGGTGCCGTTACCGGCCGGGATCGGCTCCGCTGCGGCTCGGCGTGCTCCCGGTGCCGTGTCCGTTCCACGGACCGTCTGCCGCGGCTCAGAAGCCGGCGGCGTCGGGCGGTGCGAACTGGCTCACCACCAGACGTGCGCCCTGCGGGTCGACGATCACGGCGTCCCTGGTCCATTCACCGTCGGTGCGCGACGCGACGGTTGCTCCGAGCCGCTCCGCGGTGCCGGCGGACGCGTCGCGGTCCGCGACGGTGAAGCGGATCTCCCACGTCGCGCCCGAAGCGTCCGGGTCCACGGTCAGGCCCGCGATCACGTCGGCGAAGCCCGCCGGGGCGAAGGCCTGTCGCTCGCGGATGCCGGGGTCGATCGTGGATGCGAGGTGATCGCCGTAGCCGGGCAGTCTGATCATGCCGGCACCGAAGTCGGCGTCGGCCTGCCACCCGAAGACGTCGCCGTAGAACGCGAGTGCGGCCTCGGGATCGGGTGTGCGCAGGTCGCTGAAGTTCCACGCGCCGGGGACGTTGACGATCTGCGAACCGGGGTGGGTCCGCCCCTTCCAGAGACCGAACACGGCGCCCTGCGGGTCCGCACACAGGGCGCCGCGTCCGTACGGACCGTACTCCGCCGGCGGGACTGCGACCAGTCCGCCTGCTCGCTCGATCCGTAGGCACGCGTCCACGATGTCGTCACACGCGATGTGGCTGATCCAGGCGGGAGTGGGCCGTCCCGAGGCGGTCGGCCCCAGTCCGCCGACGTCGAGACCGTCACGCTGAGCGAACAGGTACGGCGGGCCTGCGCCCGGCGAACCCGCAGCGGCGAAGTCCCAGTCGAACAGCGCTCCGTAGAAGGCTGCCCCGGCGCGCACGTCCGACTGGGTCGCATCCACCCAGCAGGGGACGCCCGCCGGATATGTGCGGGGCCGCATGCGCTGCTCTGCCATTGCGTCCTCCTCGGCTCGAGGCCTCACACGAGCGACTCCAGCAGCTCGGCTGCGCGGGGCGCGCCACCGCTCGCCCGCAGCTCCGCCCCGATACGGGCTGCCCCATCCCGGAACGAGTCATCCGTCGCGACGCGGTCGAACCCCGCAGCCACCTTTGCCGCGGTGGGCGTTCCGGTCTTGAGGTTCACGCCGGCGCCGGCCCACGCCACCCGCGCAGCTATCTCGGGCTTGTCCAGATCGCCGCCGGCGATCACCAGCGGGATGCCGTGGCTCAGGGCAGCCAGCACGCCGCCCCAGCCGCCGTTGGTGATCACGACGTCGGTGCGTGGCAGCAGCTGCGCGTACGGGAGGAACCCGCCGACGCGCGCGTTCGCCGGCACCGGGAACGGCAACTCGTCCCGGCCGGGGACCCCGGTGGCGACCACGACCAGCACATCACGGTCGGCGAGCGCCTCGAGGGCCGGGCGAAGAAGGTCGGACGGGTCGATGTTCTGCGTGCCCTGCGTCACGTGCACCACGCGCCGCCCGTCCAGATCACCCCACCACGCGGGCAGTCCCGTGGCGGCGGTGATCGGTGCCCGCAGCTCGCCGACGAAGTGCACCGACGGCGGCCGGTCCGTCCGCTCGTAATCCAGCTGAGGCACCCCGCTGGCCACCACCAGCCGGGGTGAGAACACCACTTCGTCGAAAGTGAGCTTCGAGGGCGGCAGCCCCACCGCCGAGCGCGCCCGCGCGAGCGGCCGGCGCAGCGGGCGCGAGATCAGCGGCACGGCGGCGCGCAGCGCGGCATCCCGTGCCCGGGTCAGCGGGTTCCGCCCCGGCGCGAGCCCGAGTCCGCTCGGCGGGCCCTGCGCGCCGGCGAGGTTGAGCGGAAGCAGGGCGACCGTGGCCCACGGCCCGCCCGCGTGCTCGGCGAACAGTGCGGCTCCGACGGACACCTCGTCGCCGGCGATCGCGTCCCACGGTGCGCGCTCCCACTCCGACGTGAGGTCCTCCACCTGGGCGGGCGCAGTGCGGATGAAGACGTCCTGGACGTTGATGAGCAGCTGTCCGAGGCCCTTCTTGCCGATCAGGCGGGGGAACGTCGCCGACAGGTCGTTCTCATCGAAATCCGGCGCGATCTGCCACGGCACGAGCGTGGCACCGGCGTCCTCGACGCGGTGCCGGAATGCGGAGCCGGTGTACAGCCGCACGTCGTGCCCTCGAGCGGCCAGCGCCTGCGCCACGGCGCACATCGGCGTGATGTGCCCCGTGAAGGGCATCGCTGAAAGCAGAAACCGCGCCACGGCATCATCGTGCCGTGTTCGGGCCGGGAGCGCACCCCCTGCTTGCGCTCCAGGAGGCGGGCGCGGGTCAGAACAGCCGCACGGCGCTCTGGGCCTCGCGGCCCCGCGATGTCGTCACGAATTGCGGCGACGTGCGGGCCGCCGGCCCCGGCAGCGCGGAGCCGCGCGGTTCGTCGTCCTCGGCGCTCCCGTCCAGCCCGTGCACGCGCAGGAGGGGTCGTACGCGTGTGGACAGCCAGGTCCGGTATGCCTTCGGCGCGGTCGCCGAGGCGCCCGGATACAGCCCGAGATACGCCGGAACCAGCTCCGGTCGCTCACGGCGCAGCCACTGCATGAACCACTGCTTCGCGCCGGGCCGCAGATGCAGCGCCCCGAAGACGACGCGCACCGCACCGGCAGCTCGTATGCGCCGCAGCGCATCATCGAGCGCGGGGATCGAGTCGGTCAGGTGCGGCAGGACGGGCATCAGGAACACGGTCACCCGGAAACCGGCTTCGGTGGCTGCGCGCACCGTCTCCAGGCGCGCCGTCGCCGAGGGGGTTCCAGGTTCGATCAACTTCTGCAGCGCGTCATCGAAGACGGCGATGGACATCGCGAGCGACACGTTCACGCGTGCCGCGGCATCCCGCAGCAGCGGCAGGTCGCGGCGCAGCAGGGTGCCCTTCGTCAGGATCGAGAACGGCGTACCGGACTCCGTCAGCGCCGAGATGATGCCCGGCATCAGCCGGTACCGCCCCTCGGCGCGCTGATAAGGATCGGTGTTGGTCCCCAGCGCGACGGGGTCGTGCATCCAGGTGCCGCGGCGGAGCTCCCTCTCGAGCACGTCGGCGACATTGATCTTCACGATGATCTGCGAGTCGAAGTCGCGCCCGGAATCGAGCTCGAGGTACTCGTGCGTGCCGCGGGCGAAACAGTACGTGCACGCGTGACCGCAGCCCCGATAGGGGTTGATCGTCCAGTCGAACGGCATCGCGGAGGAGCCGGGCACGTGGTTGAGTGCGCTCTTGCACATCACCTCGTGGAAGGTGACATCGGCGAACTCCGGGGTGGTCACGGACCGCACCAGACCGTTCAGCTGCTCGAGTCCGGGCAGCGCGGCGGCATCCGCAACCCCCAGTTCCTGTCCCTGCCAACGCATGACTCCATGGGAACAGAAATACGAATGTCTGTCAAGGCAGGTTCGTACAGAAAACCGATCTGGGCCGGATCCGGCGAAGTGCTCGACCGGAGCCGCCGGGCAGGCAAGAATGGACCACGTGACGGCACCCGAACCGCACGCTCCCCCATCGACTCGTCGCGCCGCACGGTTGCAACGCGCACGGGCGCTCGAACGCGCGTTCGGCGCGCCGCGGGACACCGCCGACCCGCGACGCTCGGCGTTCGCGCGGGCGGCGATCGATCGACCGGCGACCCCCGTCCGCGTCGGCGCTGCCGCGCGACCGGCGGCCCCGGTCAGCCGCAACGACGCCAAGACGGCGAAACTGATGAACCCCTCCGACCCGCAGCCGCGGCACGCGCGTCGCAGATCGCCGCTCCGAAGTGGGGTGGTCGCCGGCCTCACCGTCGTGGCCTCGCTCGTCCTGGGGTCGACCGCCAGCGTGACCGCAGCCGTCACCGGCGACCAGGTCGTCGCGGCGCCCGTCGCCAGTGCAGCCCCCGCGATGATCGTGGGCCGCGTCGTCCCGAAGATCGCACCCACGCCGGAGGCGCCTACGGCCCTGCCGCTGCCGGCGCCCGCTCAGGCGATCCCTACGCCCCTGGTCGCTGCCGCGCCGGTCGTGGTGGAGCCGTGCGCGTTGCACGCGTTCGCCGATGCGCTGGCCGTGCGCGACGACACCGCCGCGGTCGCCGCCATCGGCGGTGCCGAGGACTTCCGGCGGGCGGTGGCCGGCGGACTGGCCCCGTGCGTGGACCTCGCCGACCCGGCGCGGCTGTGGACCGTGATCAACAAGACGCGTCCGCTGACTCCGCTGGATTATCGGCCCAGCGCGCTGGCCATGCCGCAGGGCGTGCGCAGCGTCGAAGGCGGATCCCTGCGCGCGGATGCCGCGGCGGCGCTGAGCGCGATGGTGGCCGCGGCCGCGGCGGTCGGCGTGGGCGAGATCGCCCTGGAGAGCGGTTTCCGTTCGCACACCACGCAGGAGACCAGCTACGGCAACCAGGTCAGCGCGCAGGGCGTGGAGCTGGCCGATCTTTCCAGTGCCCGACCGGGCTTCAGCGAGCACCAGTCCGGGCTGGCGGCCGACGTCGTCGCTTGCGCGGACGGCTGCGGCACGCTCGACGATCTGGCCGCCAGCGCGCAGGGCCAGTGGATCACCGCACACTCCTGGGAGTTCGGGTGGATCACCCGATACGAGGACGGATCCACGCCGATCACCGGGTATTCCCCTGAGCCGTGGCACCTTCGCTACATCGGACCGGAGCTGGCCAAGGCCTACCACGACGGCGGTTGGCACACCCTCGAGCAGTTCCTGGGGCTTCCCCCCGCTCCCGGATACCTGGGCTGACCGCAGAACTGAAGGCAGGGCGCGCCGCGCAGGTCCGGGACACCTCCGGCCCGCCGAGGCACGGGTTGCGGCATCCCACAAATCGCGGTACCCAGTACCGTCACTCTCGGGATGCAATGTCACAGGGGTTCGGGGCGCGCCGTGAGTGGTGACCTAGAATCGCCAGCGGCGACGGGCCGCGCAGCCTCTCAGAACGGCCCGGCCACCGACGTTTCAAGAAGGGCAGGCGCACATGGAGCGCAACATCTACGACGAGGATCACGAAGCGTTCCGCGATGTCGTGAAGGAGTTCGTCAAGCGGTACGCGACGAACGAAGCCCGCGAGAAGTGGGACGCTGACGGCGAGATCGACCGCGCGACGATGCTCGCGGCGGGAGAGGCCGGGATCCTCGGCCTCAGCGTGCCGGAGGAGTTCGGCGGCGCCGGGATGCTGCAGGACTACCGCTTCCGCGCCGTCGTCAGTGAAGAGACGATCCGTGCGGGTGTGGGTTCGCTCGCCGGTGCACTGGGCATCCAGGACGACCTGGCCGTGCCGTACATCGTCCACATGGGCACGCAGGCGCAGAAGGAGAAGTGGCTGCCGGGCATGGCCACCGGCGAGATCCTCGGCGCCCTGGCGATGACCGAACCCGGCGCGGGCAGCGACCTGCGCGGCGCGAAGACCACCGCCAAGAAGGTGGAAGGCGGGTACGTCGTCAACGGCGCGAAGACCTTCATCTCCAGCGGCAAGACCGCCGACGTCATCGTCACCTTCGTCAAGACCGGCGAGGGCAACCGCCCGGACGCCTTCAGCCTGCTGCTCATCGAGAACGGCATGGCCGGCTTCGACCACGGCAAGAAGCTGCAGAAGATGGGCTTCCACGGACACGACACCGCGGAGCTGTCGTTCACCGACGTCTTCGTGCCCGAGGAGAACCTCATCGGCGGCGAAGAAGGCAGGGGATTCGTGCAGCTGATGATGAACCTGCCCCTGGAGCGCCTCTCGATCGGCGTGGCCGCCGCGGCCGCCGCCGATGCGGCGTTCGGGTGGACGGTCGACTACACCAAGAGCCGCGAGGCGTTCGGCGAGCGGATCATCGACTTCCAGAACACCCGCTTCCGCCTGGCCGATGTCGCCACCACGGTTGACGTGCTGTGGGCGTACGTCGACCGCGCGATGCTGCTGTACAAGGACCGCAAGCTCACCGCCGAAGAGGCCGCGAAGGTCAAGTTCTGGACGACCGAGCGCGAGTGGGAGGTCCTGGACATCTGCGTGCAGCTGCACGGCGGATACGGCTACATCACGGAGTACCCGATCGCCCGGGCATTCCTCGATGCCCGCGTCCACCGCATCTACGGCGGCACCAACGAGGTCATGCGCGACATCGTGAGCCGGCAGATCGCGGGCAAGCGCTGACAGAACACCGGATGCCGCGACCCGCGCCCCTGCGCCCCTGCGCCCTGCGCCCCTGCCCCTGCTCCCTGCGCCCTGCGGCCTGCGGCCCTGCTGCTCGCCTGTCACGACACGCCCGCGCGTGGGGCAGATCGTGACAGGGGAGCGGGAAGGGGGCGGAGCGGGGGTTGGGGCGACA